>NZ_CP065589.1:0-2500 GCF_021278965.1 Chryseobacterium capnotolerans
GCAGAAGAGCCTTTAGATAGGCAGGAACATTAAGGTCTACTAAGATAACAAACGAAAAAAAACTTTTAATTTTTATCAAATAAAAGTTGCGAGTTAAAAAAGAGTTTGTATCTTTGCAGTCCCAATTAAGGGAGCGCAGGAGTAGAGCGATTGAGGGTTATGATAGAGGTTAAGGTTACTTAAAAAACTTTAAAATTTTCTTTCAAAACATTTGGTCATTACAAAATAAAGTTTTACTTTTGCACTCGCAAATACGGAGCGACACTGACAGAGAGATTGCTTCGTTACAAAGCGAAAGATATAAAGATCATTGACATACAATATAACAACCAAGTAAGGAAAAACTAAAGCGTTAAAAACTTTGAGTGAGTCAGACAAACATACAATGGAGAGTTTGATCCTGGCTCAGGATGAACGCTAGCGGGAGGCCTAACACATGCAAGCCGAGCGGTAGGGTTTCTTCGGAGACCTGAGAGCGGCGTACGGGTGCGGAACACGTGTGCAACCTGCCTTTATCTGGGGGATAGCCTTTCGAAAGGGAGATTAATACCCCATAATATATTTATCGGCATCGATGAATATTGAAAACTCCGGTGGATAGAGATGGGCACGCGCAAGATTAGATAGTTGGTGAGGTAACGGCTCACCAAGTCTGCGATCTTTAGGGGGCCTGAGAGGGTGATCCCCCACACTGGTACTGAGACACGGACCAGACTCCTACGGGAGGCAGCAGTGAGGAATATTGGACAATGGGTGAGAGCCTGATCCAGCCATCCCGCGTGAAGGACGACGGCCCTATGGGTTGTAAACTTCTTTTGTATAGGGATAAACCTACTCTCGTGAGAGTAGCTGAAGGTACTATACGAATAAGCACCGGCTAACTCCGTGCCAGCAGCCGCGGTAATACGGAGGGTGCAAGCGTTATCCGGATTTATTGGGTTTAAAGGGTCCGTAGGCGGATCTGTAAGTCAGTGGTGAAATCTCACAGCTTAACTGTGAAACTGCCATTGATACTGCAGGTCTTGAGTGTTGTTGAAGTAGCTGGAATAAGTAGTGTAGCGGTGAAATGCATAGATATTACTTAGAACACCAATTGCGAAGGCAGGTTACTAAGCAACAACTGACGCTGATGGACGAAAGCGTGGGGAGCGAACAGGATTAGATACCCTGGTAGTCCACGCCGTAAACGATGCTAACTCGTTTTTGGATTTTCGGATTCAGAGACTAAGCGAAAGTGATAAGTTAGCCACCTGGGGAGTACGAACGCAAGTTTGAAACTCAAAGGAATTGACGGGGGCCCGCACAAGCGGTGGATTATGTGGTTTAATTCGATGATACGCGAGGAACCTTACCAAGGCTTAAATGGGAAATGACAGGTTTAGAAATAGACTTTTCTTCGGACATTTTTCAAGGTGCTGCATGGTTGTCGTCAGCTCGTGCCGTGAGGTGTTAGGTTAAGTCCTGCAACGAGCGCAACCCCTGTCACTAGTTGCCATCATTAAGTTGGGGACTCTAGTGAGACTGCCTACGCAAGTAGAGAGGAAGGTGGGGATGACGTCAAATCATCACGGCCCTTACGCCTTGGGCCACACACGTAATACAATGGCCGGTACAGAGGGCAGCTACACAGCGATGTGATGCAAATCTCGAAAGCCGGTCTCAGTTCGGATTGGAGTCTGCAACTCGACTCTATGAAGCTGGAATCGCTAGTAATCGCGCATCAGCCATGGCGCGGTGAATACGTTCCCGGGCCTTGTACACACCGCCCGTCAAGCCATGGAAGTCTGGGGTACCTGAAGTCGGTGACCGTAACAGGAGCTGCCTAGGGTAAAACAGGTAACTAGGGCTAAGTCGTAACAAGGTAGCCGTACCGGAAGGTGCGGCTGGAACATCTCATTTTAGAGCGTCTTCGGACGATAAAAAAATTAGTATCGCAAGATACAGAACTTACTTAAAGTTCCAGCTTTAGTTTTTTGTTTGGTTGAATTATATTAAAAATACAAAACCCACTAGAAATTAGTAAAGGGATTGAGAGAGACGAGGATGTAAGATAAGATGGTCAGTTAAATCTGATATCTATTATCTGAAATCTGATAGTCTAAGAGACAGTCTCGTAGCTCAGCTGGTTAGAGCGCTACACTGATAATGTAGAGGTCGGCAGTTCGAGCCTGCCCGAGACTACTAATTAAAAGACGGGAAGATATGAGATAATAGACATCAGACATTTAGGTCTGAGATCTAGAATCTGACATCTGAAGTCTACTAGAGGGGGAATTAGCTCAGCTGGCTAGAGCGCCTGCCTTGCACGCAGGAGGTCAAGGGTTCGACTCCCTTATTCTCCACAGTTTTGGAAGACTGATTTAAAAGTTACGAATGGAGCCAAAAACAACATTTGTTCATCAGTTGGAAAAGAAGACATTAAGATCATTGACATTAACGGTAAAGACATCACAAAGAGAAAACCGAGCGCATAAAGCGCTTGAGTAACCTAAAAATAGGA